>NZ_RPZY01000006.1:0-33164 GCF_008661855.1 Varibaculum sp. | reverse complement strand
TTACAGGTTTTCGGACAAATGACCTGGGACATTAAAAGAGTTTTTCCTTATTACAAGCGGACACAAGTCCTGAAAGACCTTAAAACCCCAACCCCAAGAAAAACGGACACATCTCCTGAAACCACACACTGTCACCCCGACGAACGAGCACAAAAGGGAGAGAAACGAAAGTTTTTCTCCCTTTTAGTGTGAGTGAGGATGGGGTCGTAGGCGAGTGGCCGAATACCCCAAAGTTAGTCACTACTGTTTGGCGATTTGGCTAACCCTGCCTTTACTGATTCCAAGTAGCTGGGCAATATCAACCATTTTGATACCTTGAGCCCTCATGGTATCTACCAAACTCTTTTGAGCTTGCTTTAGTTTTTTCTGAATCTTATCTACTTCTGAACGCTGGCTTTGATACTGCTCGACTTGGGCAGCATATTCGATTTGAGGGCAGATATTGGCGCTAAGGGAGATTGGCGTGGGTAAATCTTGATCTTCGGCGCACATCTTTAGAATATCTTCCGCCATAAAACGGGCTTCCTTAAGGTCGCGGCCTTGAGTATAAAAGGTTCGATCACCTACAGGGACTTCTACTGCCCACCATTTTCCAGAGCGCGTAGCCTTGCAGTCAATGTTCATTGTCTTTGTCCTTTCTGCGCGTCTTTAAGGATACCTTTTGCCGTGTTTTCGTTTATTTCACGGTGACGCGGGACGATTAGGGTGTGGTCGGCGATTTTTACTTTGGTGTGATTCCCACCCTCTTTTATTTGCAGAGCCGCGTTTTGCGCTTTCGCAATTTTTCGGAGCTCTTTGATTAGTTTATCCCGCCTCACGCTATAAGTATAGTTCACTAAACTAGATAAAAAAAGAGACTAAACAAAAACCTGTTCCTAAGTAGCTTTCCCGCAGCTAGCAAGGAAGGTAGTTTAACGCAAACAGCGTATTTTGGGGATTAATCTATTGTGTTGAGTGAGGATGGGGGTCGTAAAAGCGGGGTTAATATCCCAAAGTTAGTTACTACTGTTTGGCGATTTGGCTAACCCTGCCTTTACTGATTCCAAGTAGCTGGGCAATATCAACCATGCCCCGTGGGTCATTCCGATAAAGCTTTGCCCCGCCCCTCAGGCTAGAGCCAGAGGGGCGGGGCGCACTTACTTAGATTGCGTGGGAAATGAACTTCCTAGCGCTATCCTTTTCGGCGCTTGGTTAAAACTAGAACTCCTCCCGCGCTAATCAGTCCTAATGAGGTTAGGAAGATTATGGTGACGCCTGCACCGGTCTTTTCTAGCTGGTTATTACGGCTTTGTTTACGCGGCTTAGCTTTATTGTTTTGCGTTGTGCCGGGATTTGCCACCTGGTTTCCAGTTCCAGGTTTGCTAGAAGTGCCCGGCTTTTCGGAAGTTCCCGGATTTTGAGGTTTATCAGAATCTCCCGGTTTTTCCGGATTGCTTGGTTGCTCCGGCTCAGTCGGGTCGGTGGGATCTGTAGGCTCGGTCGGGTCAATCACAGTGTCGGGAACTTTCGGTGCAACCGCTTCTCGTTCAACATTGAGTTCAGATGCCGAACCGAAACCTTGACCAGAATAATCCGAATCAATCTGGAACTTAATAAAGCGACCAGAAGCCCTCTGAGATTCGCCCTCTCCCTGCTCGGAAGAATTAACCAAAGAAATCCGTTGAGTGTAGGGCAGATTCTTTAAAGTACCAGTCAAAGGAGGATTACTGAAATCATCGGCGGAATCAGAAACCCACACCTTGTATTCCTTCGCAACCCCATTAGTGCCTTTTTGACGGGGAAGATAATCCAAATACTTCAAGTCGTCGTATTTCTTACCCAAATCAAGCACCACCCAATGAGGTCCTTTCGCGGTAGTGGGACTCCATTGTGAATGCCAAATCGTGTCAAAGCTGCCATCAAGCAGATTAGAAACTTCCCCGTCTCCGCTGTTTTGGGAAGACTGCTTAACTACCCGCATCTCTTCTTGCGGTACATAGCTGCGTAAAGACGGAACTTTATCGACCGTAGGCTGGAAAACCCAACCGGCTTTATCTTTTCCAAGTTCCGTAAGCGCTCCTGCCAGCGTAGTGGCTTTTACGTCCTTAAAAGCAACGCTAGGAGCAGAACCTTTACCGTAAGTAGTAACCGTAATCGGATTATCTACATTTCCGTATCCAAAGACGGCAAAATCACCGGTCAATTTAGTTCCATTTTTCACCAAAATTACTGAACCGGGAACCAGGGACACATCATGCAGCTGCTCAATTGAGGTCATAGGCGAATCAGCGCTTAATCCGTCACCAGCTTTAGGGGCGCTAGGATCAATAAAATAGGCGCGTGCATCAGGCTGAATCTCTGATTCCACATGATAAACCTCAAGGCGGGTCAGGCGTACCGGACCACGAGAGCGGTCTACTACTACCCGAATCTCGCTAACGGTAGTCTCGGCAAACCGCAGATTACGCTGCTGTCCAATCGTGGTACCGGAGGTGAGATCTCGCCACGCGCCCTCACCACTGCGTCCCTGCACCTTAAAGTGTTCAACCTGTTGGCCTGCCGAACGTGCGTCCTCGCCCAAAATCACGGCATCAACCTTGGTGTCTTTCCCAAGATTAACCGTGTAGATAGGGGTATTACCGGCGTTTTCGTCCGAAGAAATCTTCGATCCGTCCGTCAGTAGGGGAGCAGGTTTAGCGGCAGTGCTGCTAGAGGAAGCTACGGTAGCTGCCTTACCTAAAGCAAGGTCGCTGCCGTAACGCCTTAACAGTTCCTCACGGTATCCACGCATAATTTCTACATCAGCCTGTGGCATTTTCCCATCGGTGAAAGGAGGCATATTCAGTAGGAACTGCGAGTTACGCCCAGTGGACTGCTCATAGAACTTTACAAGCTCACTGACCGGTTTCGGGGTATTAGGACCTTTCTTACCCGAGTTGTTGAACCATTCCCGTCCGTTCCGAGCATCAACTTCACCTGGATACCAATGAAGCTGGGTAGCTGAACCTTTACGAATACCCTCAATCACCGAGTTTGTTGAACCCAGTACCCCATCGCGGGCAGTTTGTGCCGGATAGAGAGTAATTCTTCCATGCTGATCGAAGCCGACGGCCTGGGGGTTCCATTCAGTGGTGCGTGCCCAACCATCTTCGTTGCCAATCCAACGAGCATCTGGAGCTGCGTTAGCTTGAATCGCATTCGGCTGTAGCTTTCCAATCAGGTCATAGAATGCGTTATAGTCATAGAACTCGGTAGAAGAAGTGTTGCCTTGAGCTCCGTCAAACCAGACTTCATCAATAGTTCCATAGTCAGTTAGCAGCTCATATAGTTGGTTAAGCATATATTCGCCGTATTGGGTAGCTTCATACTTGTAAGTTGGAAGTTTTCCGGAAGCAACCCGTTCGGCACGGTCATCATTGGCAACCAGAGTCGGAATAGTGCGTTCGGTTTTAGCGGAACCATTACCCCACACGCCTTTCTTTTCCATATAGGAATCGGCAGGAGAATAGTAAACGCCAACCTTGAGTCCATGTTTACGCGCTGACTTAACAATCTCAGCGAATAAATCTTTAGGGCCCCCATTTTTAGCGGTAGTGGTACTTGGCCAGTCATGTTCGCTGTTATAGCGAGAATCGAATAGCTCGAAACCATCATGATGCTTGACGGTAACCATCATCATTTTGAAACCGGCATCGGCAAAGGTTTTTGCCCACTGGTCAGTGTCTATGTTCTTGGCGTTGATGAGCGCTGGAGCTTCATCCCCATGTCCCCAGCTGTTACCGGTAAAGGTGTTAATGCCGAAGTGAACAAAACCAATCTGCCCCCAGTCTAAATAGTCTGCCTGCTTTTCTGTGGGGCGCAGGGCAGAAAGCTTTGCCTTTATTGAATCTGCACATTCGTTAGCGGCAACATCTAGGCTGTTAGCTGGTTTTATGTTTGAGGTATCGCAGTGCTCTGCCACATAGGTGAGCCGGAAATCTTTCGGGGTAAAACTGGTATCTGCCTTTGCAAACCGGATTTCATCGAAAGAGCCTTTATAACCACGATTAGTTGCTTTCGGGTGTACATCCCCGGCGAAACCAACCTTATTTGCGATTGAATTCTCTAGCGCGGCTAATCCGTTAACCGTTACTTTTTCTAAATCTTGACCATCTAGGCGCATATAGAGGGCGGATTTGTTGCCTTGAGGAATATAGGCGACCGAGACCACGTGGGTTTGTCCCTTAGGGGCGCTAACGGTGATTTTCTTGTCCGTCCAGTTACCATTTTCTTGATAAGAGACCCCAAACTCTAGCTGACCAGCTTCGTTGTATCGTAAAAAGATGTTTCCACCAGCGCTAAACAAAGTTTGCATTCCTCCAGTTTCGCTGGGGTTGAAACGAACCTCTGCCACTAAACCGCGGGTCACCTTGTCAGAGCCTAAGGAAAAATCGGTTGGCATGAAATCCAGTCCCGAAGTGTTACCACTGAATGTGGCGTTGGAATCTTTGATTTGAGGAGCTGGGGTACGAGCTGACAAGGTTCCTTGCAAATCTTCGCCGTTGGCAGCCCCATAGTTAGCTCCATTTAGACTGCCCAGAAAATCAAGATGCAATAACTGGGACAGGTTCAAGAACTTCCAGGGTGTGGATGGCTGCGCGATCCGGGCACGATAGAAATTCCCGACAAAACTGCGGGTAGTTTGGGCACCTGGATTGATTTCATAACCGATACCGAAAGATTTTTCTTTCCCGGTCGAAACTGCTGCCTTTTCCCCATTGGCTGCCCGGGCTACAGGACCTTTTACCCCATCAACCCAGATACTCAAAGTAGCTGCCGGTTCTGCCTCGTATTTAAGTTGAACAATATGTTTGCTGTTAGTCTTGGGCAGATTAACGCTCTGCTTATAGTCTTTCCAGGTTCCATTAGCGGTTTTAACTGATAAACCATAAACTAGCTTGCCATTTTCAACCCGAACCGAGATGTTTCCCATAGCTGAGAAAAGGGTGTCGAGTTCTTTAGGGGCAGCGTTATTGAGATATTCGAGCTCGGCAAGGAAACCTTTATCAACACTGGTAGTTCCAAAACTATCTTTCGCGCTGTAAGTAATGCCCGAGCCGTTGCCGTTAAGCTTTACCCCGCCGCCCTCGATTTTGCTGGGTTCATTATCGCCCTGCCAGGTAATACTACCTCCACTGACGATTTCCTCCCCACCGGTGGTGTAGCCCTTTTGAGGGGTGAACGTACCTCCAAAAGAAACATTTAAGTATTCGTTATCGGCAGCCATTGCGGGCTGCGGGATAGCCAGCAGGGAAATAAAAGCGAGACTAAAAGTTAAAATAGAACAAATCCAGCGTGAGCGTATCAGCTTTGTCACAGTGTCCGTCCTTGATAGGTAGCGTTATTCAGTCCAATAACGGGTTTCGCGAGCATTAATCAGTTGTATTTGTCTAGATTTCCAACCGGTGATATTTTGCGAGTCGTTATCTATTTTTACTGTCTTGTCCCGCTGGTCTTACGCGTCCTTACGCCAGACCCTCAGGGGAGAAAACAGCGGTTAGACCAGACTAGCATAAGCGCTGGGCGTAAAACTAGCAGCTATCGAAAAAGAAAGCGCTCAATCCGGCCCTGCTGGTATGCCAAAGCTAAGACTCAAGGCGAGTTTAGGAGTCAAATTGATGGAGAGATATGAATACCGGATTAGTCACTGGCAGCTAAGCGACTATGATTGAAACGATTATGACCATGACCGACAAAGGGGAGATCCTTGCGTAAGCGTCTTTTGGCTTGTCTAGCGGCGGCCGGTCTGGTGCTAACCGGATGTGCTGGCACCAATTCTGCAACCAATAATTCAGAGCGGGTACTAACTATCGGGGTTCATGCCACGCCCTCTACCCTAGATCCTTCCCATAATGATGCGGCGGCGATTACCTATGCGCTGCTCTATAACGTATATGAAACGTTGCTGCGGGTGGATGGTAAGGGCGAGCTGGTGCCGCTGTTAGCGAAGAGCTACGAGGTTTCACCGGACCGAAAGACCTATACGTTTACTTTGAAGGACGCCAAGTTTGCTTCCGGTGCTCCCGTCAATGGGGCAGCGGTCGCGAAAACTTTCAATTATCTCCTTAACGATAAAACTGTCAGCCCCACCCGCAAGCAAGAGATGGAAGCCCTGAAAGCGGTTAAAGATTTGGGGGGAAATAAAGTCCAGTTTGAGCTTTCCCACCCCTCGAATGCCTGGCTGTACTATTTAAGTTCGACTGCCGGGATTATTTATGACCCACAGGCTCTTGATAAGGGCGAGTTGGCAACTAAACCGGCTGGATCTGGTCCTTATACCCTGAAAGAGTGGCGACAGGGGGAAGAAATCCAATTAGCCACTAACCAAAAGTATTGGGGAGAAAAACCCAAGGTTAAAGGCGCTACTTTCCGCTATTATTCTGACCCTAACGCGATGAATACCGCGATGTTGTCTGGTTCGCTCGATATTATTTCTAACTTGGCTGCCCCCCAGGCTCTCGATAAATTCACTGGTGACTCGCGGTTTAAAGTGCTAGAGGGAAACACTAACGGTGAAGTAGTGATGGGCATGAACCAACAGCGGGCTGCCCTCAAAGATAAACGGGTACGCCAAGCTATTAACTATGCCCTTGACCGTAAAGCGGTACGGGACGCGGTATGGGCAGGAAAAGGTCTACTGATTGGCTCAATGGTTCCCCCCACCGACCCTTGGTACGAAGACCTTTCCGCTGCATATACCCTCGATTTAGAAAAAGCGAAGAAACTGCTGGCAGAGGCGGGATATAGCCAGGGGCTAACCCTAAAAATGCGGATTCCTACCTTGCCTTATGCTTCCGGAGCCGCCACTCATATCAAGAGCCAGCTGTCCAAAGTGGGGATTACCCTAGAGATTGAGCAGCTAGAGTTCCCGGCGCGTTGGATTGATGAAGTGATGGTCAAATCTAACTATGACCTGACCATTGTTTCTCACCTGGAACCGCGCGATATTTCCCGCTTTACCAACACCGAATATTACTGGCATTACGATTCCGCCGCTTTCCGCGAGCTTTATCAAAAGGCCGATCAAGGATCCTCCGAAGAACAGGTCAAATATATGAAACAGGCAGCGAAGATGCTTTCTGATGACGCTTCCGCTTCATTCTTGTGGCTGCTGCCAAATCTGATTGTGACCAAGGCAGATATTTCCGGTTTGGCTGCGAACGTTACGGGGTTGTCTTTCGATTTATCCTCTATCAGCTACCAGAGCTGAGATGAACGCGACAGCAAGAAATATCCTCAGAAAGCTAGCGACCTTATTAGTTAGTCTAATAGTCGCTTCTTTAGTGGTGTTCTTGCTGATAAATCTGCTGCCCGGCGACGTTACCGGCGTGATTTTAGGGGCGAATGCTGACCCCGGTTCGGTAGCGCAACTGCGGGCAGCTATGGGCTTAGATCAGCCGCTAATTATGCGTTATTTCAGCTGGTTATCCGGGATGATACATCTAGATTTCGGTACCTCTATTTTTACTGGGCAAGCAATTTCTGAGCAACTTCCCCACCGCCTAGAAGCCACCTTTTCTTTAGTGTTCGCCGGGATGATTCTCGCCCTCTTGCTCGCTATTCCCCTGGGAATGATTGGAGCCCTACGCAGAGGACGCAAATCAGGAATCATGGTTTCGGTGTTAAGCCAGCTGGGAATGGCAGTCCCCGCTTTTCTGGCAGGAATGGTGCTAACCATTGTGTTTGCGGTCAAACTTCAGGTTTTTCCGGCGAACGGTTATGTTCCTTTTCGCGATAATCCCGTGCAATGGGCTCACTACCTGGTCTTACCGGTACTATCGATAGCGATTGTGCAGGGAGCGGTACTAACCCGCTACACCCGTTCGGCTTTTATCGAAGTAATAAAGCAGGACTATTTCCGCACGGCGAGGGCGATTGGTTGGCGTTACTGGGCGGCGCTGATGCGTCATGGGCTGCGAAATGCATCGTTACAGGTAATCACGGTTCTGGGATTACAACTATCCACCCTGCTGGTAGGGGCGATAGTGGTGGAGCAGGTGTTCGCGATTCCCGGTTTAGGTACCTACCTGATTTCGGCAGTTTCCCAGAGGGATTTAACCGTCGTACAAGCGGTAGTGATGATACTGGTATCTGCGGTACTGGTGATTAATGCGCTGGTAGATGTGGTTTATCGTCTGCTTGACCCGAGAATCCGGCAGGGGGTGGAGTAGTGAGTAAATCTAAAATGCTTCTTCGTCACCCCAGCTTATTGATAGGGATAGTTTTAGTAACCCTGATAGTGCTGATGGGGATAGTCTCGTTCCTTTCCCTGCCCTTCGATCCTACGGAAGTTAGTGAGCAGCGTTTAAGTGCGCCCTCGTCCTCCCATATTTTCGGAACCGACGACTTTGGTCGGGACGTGTTTTCGAGAATCCTCTCCGGGGCTGGAATCTGCCTACTGGTGGGGATAGTTTCCGTCAGTATTGGAGCCTTTATCGGGGTTCCTTTGGGGATTTATGCTGCTCAACGCGGAGGATGGCCAGAGAAAATAATCGGGCGCGCCCTCGATATTCTTTACGCTTTCCCCGCCCTGCTGCTGGCGATTTTACTGGCGGCGGCGCGCGGATCCGGGTCTACCTGGACCGCAATGGTGGCGATTGGGATTGCCTCAATTCCCGCTTTTGCCCGTAACGTGCGGGCAGCTACCTTGGGGGTAATGTCGCAGGACTATATGGTGGCGGCTAGAGCATCGGGTACCCCCCGGTATCGCTCGACCTTCACCCATGTACTTCCCAATATCATGCCGACGATAATAGTGCAGGCATCGGTGAGTTTCGCGCTCGCGATTTTGGCAGAGGCCGCCCTATCTTATTTGGGATTAGGGACCCGCCCAGATACTCCCACCTGGGGCTTAATGCTATTTGAGGCGCAAAAATCACTGTTGGTTACCCCGCAGTTAGCGCTATTTCCAGCGCTTTGTATCGCCCTGACGGTTTTAGGATTCAACCTTTTAGGTGATGGGCTGCGTGAAGTGCTAGATCCGCAGCTAAGGGAGCGACAATGACGGGACAAAAAACGGGACTAAAAGTAGACAACCTGCAGGTTTCTTTTCGTGACCGCCCGGTAGTTAAAGGAATCAGTTTTGAAATCCTCACTGGGGCGCGGGTGGGGCTGATTGGAGAATCCGGTTCGGGCAAATCGGTGACCGCACTAGCACTAATGGGTTTGCTCGGTGAGGACGCGAAAATTACCGGTTCTATTTCCCTAGCTGGAAAAGAGCTACTATCACTGACAGATAGGGAAATGTCACAGCTGAGAGGCTCGGAAATCGGGATGGTTTTCCAAGAGCCGATGAGCGCCCTTGACCCCACGATGCGGGTGGGTAAACAGGTAGCAGAGGTTTTGACCCTGCATCAACGCGACCAGCAGGGAAAATGTGAAAAAGTGATAAAAATGCTGGAGCGGGTAGGTTTACCAGAGCCAGCTAACAGTGCCAACGCTTTCCCTCACCAGCTGTCTGGAGGGCAGCGCCAACGCGTAATGCTAGCAATGTCGCTAATAAATGCGCCCCAACTGCTGATTTGTGATGAACCCACTACCGCTCTAGATGTGACTGTACAGGCGAAAGTGCTGCGACTATTAGATAAAGAACTGTCTCGTACCGGCTCTGCCTGTCTGTTTATCAGCCATGACCTGGCGGTAGTTAGCCAAATTTGTGAGCAGCTATTGGTCATGTATCAAGGGGAAATTGTTGAACGCGGCTCCCTGCGTGAGGTGCTAGAACACCCTAAACACCCCTACACTCGCGGTCTAATGGCTACCGCCAATATCGGCTCGGTTCGCCCCGGGCAACCGTTACCGGTATTAGCTGATTTTTTGAGAGGGAGCAGGGGCTAAATGAGTGAAGAACCGATTTACCGCGCTCGGGATTTAGTCAAAATCTATCCGCGCTCTGGCGCTCAGGTGCGTGCAGTCGATGGCGTAAATCTAGAGATTAACGCGGGAGAACGCCTGGGAATCGTGGGGGAATCTGGGAGTGGGAAATCTACTTTAATCAGGATGCTGTGCGCCCTATCTCGTCCTAGTAGTGGTCAAATCTGGTTCGGTGGGCAAAAGATTACGGGATTAAAGGAAAAACAGCTAGGTAACTTGCGTTCCCGGGTACAAATCGTGTTCCAAGATCCGCTCAGCTCTTTAGACCCCAGGATGCAGGTGGGCAAAATTATTACCGAACCGCTGCGTTCTCCCTGGGTGCGCGGGCGGGAAGGAGTACCCAGCGATATTCACTCTCGTTTAGAGGAAGTGCTCGCGGAAGTAGGTTTAAGTAGCGAGGACGCGCGTAAATATCCCCATCAGTTTTCGGGAGGACAGCGCCAACGGATAGCTTTAGCGCGCGCCCTATCTGCCCGTCCGGAAGTGTTAATGGCGGATGAAGCGGTTTCGGCCTTAGATGTGTCGGTTCGTGCCCAAATTTTGAACCTGATTATGCAGGTGGCAGCGCGAGATAACCTCACTTTGCTGTTTGTCAGTCATGACCTGGCGGTAGTGAGACATATTTGCCAGCGGGTAATAGTGATGCGTCGGGGCAAAATCATTGAAGAGGGCGCAGTCGAGCAGGTTCTTTCCGCTCCCCGTCATGATTACACCCGCGAACTGATTGCTTCCACCCCCAGGTTGAAACTAGGAGGCTAAACCTTGCCGATAAGCCGGTAACTAGAGTTATAAAAAGCCCGGTCCGAGGGGAAAATCGGCGAGTTATCCCCAGTTTTAAGTACTTTAGTGCTAATCGAGTAGCAAAACCCTATAATGGGAGACTGAAACAAAATGATTCAGCTCGGTTATCACCGGCTGGGTTGTGCAGATTTTGCGCCATAAACCATGGTAAAGAGGATAAAAGGGGCAGCGCAGTGAAGTTCGTAGCCGAGCGTGATGTTTTCGAGGACGCTATCAGTTGGACCGCGCGTACTTTGCCGGCACGTCCGGCAGTGGCAGTACTCGGCGGGGTGTGGATGAGCGCCAAGGCCGGTATCGTAACTCTTTCCAGTTTCGACTATGAGGTTTCTTCCCGTAACCAGTTTGAAGCCGATGTGGAGTCCGAGGGCGAAGTCCTGGTTTCCGGCAAAATGGTGGCTAACATTTGTAAACAGTTACCGAAGAAGCCGGTAACCGTAGAGATGGAGGGGGGCAAAGTCAATATTTCCTGTGGAGCTTCCAGCTTCCAACTGGCAGTAATGCCCCTCGATGATTATCCGGCACTGCCACAAATTCCCGAGGCGATTGGCGAAATTGATTCCATAGAGTTTGCCCGAGCGGTGGGTCAGGTTTCTCGCGCCGCCTCCTCTGATGAATCCCTGCCGTTGCTGGCAACCGTGCGGATGGAGCTTTCTAAAACTCAGCTAACTTTGATGGCCACTGACCGTTACCGCCTGGCCGTGCGGGTCATGGATTGGCAGCCAAATCAGACTGATTTCTCTTCAGATGCGCTGGTCAAGTCGCGGATTCTTTCCGAAATGGCCAAGGCGCTTTCCGGCGCGGGAAATATCCATTTAGGTTTAGAGAACTCTGCCGAGGGCGGGGCTATCGTGGCTTTAGAGGCGGGAGGACGCAAAATTACTTCCCAGCTTACCGAGGGTGATTACCCGCCGGTTGCCAGTCTTTTCCCCGAAGAAGCTCCAATTAAAGCAGTTATTCGCCGTTATGAACTTGAACAGGCGATTAAGCGCGTGTCCTTGGTCACTGATCGCAGCGCCCAGATTCGTATGAATTTTGCGGACGGTACTCTCACTTTAGAGGCTGGTCAGGGCAATGATGCGCAGGCTCATGAAGAAATGACCTGCACTTTTATTGCTGATGAGCCGATGATGATTGTGTTTGACTCCCAGTATTTACTGGACGGCTTAGGGGCTTTGGGAACGGAATATGTGCGTATGTCATTTACCCACCCCACTAAACCAGCGGTTATTACTGGGCAAGAAGAACTTGATGGGGACGATTCTTCGGACTTCCGTTACCTGTTAATGCCGATTCGCTATTCTGCCTAAATCGCTCGCTCGGCATTGCACGGTCATGTATATTACCGATATTGCCTTAGATGATTACCGTAGTTTTCATCATTGTGTAGCCCGGTTATCGCCGGGGGTAAATATACTGCTTGGTCCTAACGGTCAAGGTAAAACGAATTTCGTGGAGGCCGTGGGGTATTTGACCAACTTCCATTCCCACCGCATTAGTGCCGATAGTGCCTTGGTGCGCTTTGCGCCGCAATCAGCGGCGTTACTGAGTCGAGAAAACGGGCAATCCCAACCTAGCCCGGAGGAAACCAGTGCGCCCTCTAGCGCAGTTATTCGCGTGAAAGCCCATTTAGGGGAGCGGGAAACCCAAGTAGATTTAGAGATTGTTTCCGGAAGAGCTAATCGGGGGCGTTTGGCGCGAACTCCAGTGCCGTTAAAAGATATTCGCGGTTTGATTGCTACTACCCTGTTTTCTCCCGAAGATTTAGATATTTTACAAGGTGACCCCGCAGTTCGCCGTCGATTTCTAGATGATTTACTGGTGCAAATGTGGCCGGTAGAAGCCGGTACTATCGCTCAGCATCAAAAGATTTTACGGCAGAGGGGAGCCCTCTTAAAACAGGCGGCTAAAAAGAAGCGGCGCGGCGCAGACCTTTCTCTAGAGCTTTCCACTCTTGAGGTTTGGAATAATCAGTTATCGCAGGTTGCTGGGCGTTTAATTGCTGGTAGGGTGCGGGTTCTCAATGCGTTATCCCCACACGCTGCCCAGGCATATTTGCTGGTTTTGGGAAATACCCATCGCGCACACTCTTCCCAAACTTTGGGGTTATCTTATGTTCCCTCCTTTGAGCCTCCCAGTGATTTGACCAATCCACAGGCAGTTGCGGGCGCGCTGCAAGAGACTTTCGCAGCGCGCCGCGAAGAAGAACTTAGTCGAGGGGTGAATCTGGCGGGTGCGCATCGTGACGATTTGGCGGTGATGTTAGATACTCTGCCGGTGAAAGGGTTTGCTTCTCACGGAGAGACTTGGAGCGCTGCCCTGGCTTTACGTCTGGGACAGTTTGAGCTGCTGCGTCAAGGTGGCAAAACCCCGATTTTGATTCTCGATGATGTGTTTGCAGAACTAGATCCGGCTCGCCGATCTGCGCTGCTGGATTTTATGAACCGCGCTGACCAGGTATTGATTACTGCCACTAACCGTAAGGATTTACCCAGTGAAATTGAGGGGAAATTTTTCCAGGTTTTGCGGGGAGGTCAGGGCAGCGTCATCACTGCGATGGACAACTCTGAGATGAGTCACTCCAATACGGATTCGAGGCTGACCAGGGTTGATTCTACTGACCTGACCGGCACAGTTGAGGATAGCTGATGAGCACAAATCAGCCTGAACCAGCGCTCACCTATACCCAACAGGCTATTCGCGCCGCCCAGGAACATGCTTTTTCTAAAGGGCTAGTGAGAATGTCCAGCGAGGAGCTGCGCCGTTTGCGGGGACGGCGTAACTGGGATGGGATAGCTTCTCAATCTGTGGGCAAGGATGAAGCGTTGCCAGTTTCCGCAGAAATCTCTCTAGGGCAGGTTAAAGGGGTAAACGATAGCTATGCCCGCGATAAAGTCCCCGGTCTAGCCGGTTTACAGCCCTCTCCAGGGCTTGCGGAGGGAGGTCACGGAGGGCGCTGGTCGCGGCGAGATCCGCGCCCTTTGGGAATGGTTTGGAAAAAATATGTGCGCCAGTTCGGGTTAAACGCTCAGCTAGATGCGGGGAAGCTGAAAGCTGATTGGGCGAAAATAGTTGGCGTTCAGGTCGCGCAACACGCACATATTGAATCCATTAAAGACGGGGACGTAGTGTTGCGCTGCGACTCTACCCGCTGGGCATCGGAGCTTAGGAATCTAATTCCGCAGCTGATGGGATTAATTGAGGATTATTCCGGTTCGGTGGTGATTAAACGTTTGATTATCTTAGGACCAAAAGCGCCCTCTTGGAAGCATGGCCCACGTTCGGTGAAAGGGCGCGGTCCGCGCGATACCTATGGTTAAGTTTGGTCCGTCTCCCGGTTCGATTACCGATAAAAATAGGGTGGGTGGCGCTGCTGGGGGAGGAAATCCTTACACCTTGGCTGGTGATGAATATGAACGTTACCGACCTAACTATCCGCTTCCAGCTGTTCAGGCGGCTGTAGCGGGACTAAAAAACCCGCAAGTTCTAGATGTAGGTGCTGGTAGCGGTAAGTTTACGCGGCTACTTTTGGCGCAGGGGGTAGCGGTTAGCGCCCTAGAGCCGGCAGCGGGAATGCGGGAAATGTTTCAGCGCGTCCTCCCGCAAGTTCCCTTATATGCCGGGAAAGCCGAGGACGTGGCCGAATTATTTGCACCCGGAACCTTTGATGCGCTGTGCTTTGCGCAATGTTGGCACTGGGTTGATAAGGAGGCGGCTTGCGCGACAGCAGCTAAAGTACTTAAACCCGGTGGGCGGCTAGTGATTGTATATAACCAAATGAATGTGTCGTTTCCCTGGGTAAAGCGGCTTTCTAGGGTGATGCGTTCAGGAGATGTTCATCACCCCGATAAGCTTCCCCAACTGGGAAAACAGTTTAGCCGACCCGAACTTAGTCTTTTTCAATGGGGAATCTCGCTGCCAGTTTCCGCGCTTTTCGCCCTCGCTAAAACCCGTTCTTCCTATTTGCGAGCTAGTTGGAGCGGCAAAGCCCATATGCAAGCCAATCTGCGCTCTTATTTATTCGATGATTTAGCTTTAAACCCTGAGCAAAGCGTGACTTTGCCTTATTACACCCTGGTGTGGCGGGCAAATCTGCTCTAAAGCCAAATTTAACTGGGGAACCGGACAGCTATCGCCCTGGTTAGGGAAAAAGTTTTAATCGTTTAACGCCTTGGAGATGCTAAACTAATGAGCATACTTTCGGCTGCTTGATTATGTGAAGAAGCATGATTTTAACAGCGCGAATCCCCGCCCATTCTCTGATATGAATGCCGTTTTGAAAGGACATTTAATGAGTTATTTCCGACTTCGAGAGCTAAAAATAGGCAAATTGTTGGTAGTGTCCGTGCTTTCAATTGCTCTGATGTTGGTTTGGGCGATACCCGCTCATGCAGAACCTGCTAATAGCGAAGAGGGTCAGGCGCAGGCAGGCGGCAGCTATCAGATTTATCCCACCCCGCATAAAGTCGCATATCAAACCGGAAAGCTTTCCCTATCTGGAGTGGCAGACCTGGTAGTTGAGGACGGTATAGATTCTGACACCGCGCGGCGTTTAGATGATGCGCTGGCCTTGCAAAAGATTGTGGGATTGCCTAAGGAACAGCTATCTACGAAAGCTAACCTGGCTGTGCTGGTTGGAATCAAAGGCTCTGGCGGAGTAGTTGATAAACAGGTGGCAGCCTTAAAAGCTGCGGGAAAACTAGATTATGATCCGGCGGTTTTTGAAAAAACTGATTCTTATCTATTAGCTGCAATCCCCGGAACTGAGGGGAATCCGCCGCAAATTTTAGTTTTAGGGCGCGATACGGATTCGGCGTATTACGGTTTAACTACTCTTTATCAAATACTTCAGCAAATACCGTCTGATAATGGGAAAACCTCTCTAAACGCCCTCACCGTAACCGATTGGGCGGATGTGCCCACGCGCGGTTTCATTGAAGGCTATTACGGTAATCCCTGGAGCACCCAAAACCGTATTGACCTCATGGAATGGGGAGGCTACTACAAGCTTAATGCCTATATTTATGCCCCCAAGGACGATCCGAAACACAACGCGAAATGGCGGGAGCTTTACAGCAGTGAAGAGCTGAATAATAAAATCGCGCCTTTAGCTAAAGCGGGTAATGAATCTAAGACCCGGTTTGTTTACGCCCTGCACCCCTTTATGTATAACCCGATTACCAGCGGAAACTATGATCAAGGTTTGAAAATAGCGAAGGCTAAATATCGGCAAGTAATTGATGCGGGGGTACGTCAGATTTCAGTTCTGGCAGATGATGCCAAAAATCAGGGCAACGATTTATATATCAGATTGCTTAAAGACCTCACTGATTGGGTTAAACAGCTGCAAAAAGAAAAGACTGCTAACGGTGAGCTTAAATATCCCGGTCTAAAAGAGGTAATCATTTTCTGTCCGGTTAATTACGGGGGAGCAGGGGAAGCTTGGTACAACCAGCTTCCGGAAACTGTGAAAGTAATTAATACAGGAGGACGAGTTTGGGGTAAAGCTGATGGCGATTTCCTCGGTAGATTTAAGAATAATTCCGGTGGTAGAGCCACATTTATGTGGATGAATTTCCCCTGTTCCGATAACGATAAAGATGCTCTCCATATGGGAAATTACGAAAATTTCCTTGGTCTGAATGTTCAACCTGGTCAATTAGAGGGCTTGGTTATGAATCCGATGCAGCAGTCAGAACCCAGCAAACAGGGAATTTTCATGAATGCTGATTTTTCTTGGAATCTGTGGCGCAGCCTAGATCACGCTGATAAGACTTGGCTGGATTCCTTTAGTTACCTGGATAATAACTCTCCGCTAGCTAGTGATGCAGCAAATGCTTTGCGCGACCTTTCGCAGCATCTGCGGCGAATGTATGGTGGGGGAGCTACTTGGGAAGGACGAGAATCTGCGGAGGTTAAAGATACTCTGGTTTCATTCCAACGTGCTCTGGAGAATAATCAGGTCACGAAAGAACAAATCACAAAGGTGCGCAAGGTTTATACCGACATTAAACCGGCGGTAGATACCTATCGCAGTAAAGCCAAGAATGTGGCTATGCGCTCGCAAATGGAACCTTGGCTAGGGGCGTTCGTTGATTTAGTAAAGACTGCCGAACTGTATCTTGATGCCTATTCCGCTCATTTAGATAATGATAAAGATGGGCTGGTAAACAAGTATTTAGCCGGGAATGCCCAGCTAAGTGCCTATAATCAGCATGGTTTTAACTACGTGAACGAAACAAAATATGCCAAAGTTGGTAAAGCCTATTTAACTCCAACTGTTGCCGCTATGGCGCGCAGCCTAAAATCTAAGGTTGCTCGCGCCTTGGATCCCGATGCGGTGATTTATCAGTATGTAACCAGTCGCAGTGATACCCCCGAGGGGAATATAGCCTCGGTAATGGATGGTAACGATGGAACTGGGGTGACCTACAAAAATCCGAACAAGATTACTGCCGGAACTTTTGCCGGAATCACCAGCGACAAGCCTTTCGATGCTGACCGTTTAACTTTTGTGTTAGGAGGCGGTAAAGATTTCTTCGATCGGGCTAAACTGCAAACTTTTGATGGCACCAATTGGAATGATGTTCCCGGGAAAACTGGTTTGACCGGAACCGTTGTAGATTTGAAGAACTTGAATCTGAAACAGATTCGAGGTGCACGTTTGATTGCTACCGCAGATAATGCCCGTGATGCCTGGTTTGTGGTTAAAGAAATCGAGGTTAATCGAACCGATAAAGTTTCTCCTACAGTTACCTTGACCAGTATGCAAAAGCATTCTGGGGAGCTATCGAATGTGACTGACGGAAACCCAGCCGGAACCCCGTTATGGTTGAAACGTGACCCTTATGAAGGTGAAGGTAGGGACAAAACTCCGGTGGGAGCTGCGGTAACCGTTGATTACGGGAAAGTTTTGAATCTTAAGCAAGTTACTTTTGCGCAAGGCCCGGGAAATGACACTATCGACAGTGGGATTTTGGAATATAGCGCTGATGGCACTAACTGGGAAAAGCTGGCTGATGTTAATGGGGACAAGGTGCAAACAACTACCTTGAAAACTCCGGTGCAAGCAAAAGCTATCCGGGTTCGTAATCTGCAAGAAACTAATAAATGGTGGCAGGTAAACGAACTTTCTGGGGTTGATGCTAGCGATATGCCAGATAAAACCGCATTAAATACCCAGATTTCCCAAGCAGAGCAGCTTAAAGAAGCCGACTATACGGTCTTTACCTGGCAAGTTTTGACCGGGGCGTTACAGGCAGCCAAAGGGGTGCAAGCCAATCCGACTGCTCGCCAAGATGAGATTGATCAGAGCGCTAACGCTTTGGAAATGGCTATTAAGGGTTTGAAGAAATCAGGTGGCGAAGTAGAGCCGGCTGATCCTACCCCTGAGATTCCCACCGAGAAACCGGTGGATAAAGTTCTGCTTGATAACACGATTCAGGCTGCTGGGGCGCTTGCTGAGAAGGATTACAGTGAAGAAACCTGGAAACAGCTGGCACAGAATCTGCAAAAAGCTAAAGACGTAAATTCTGATAAGAATGCTAAGCAAACCGATGTGGACAAGGCGTTAAATGATTTGCGTTCGGCAATCAAAGCGTTAAAAGCGGCAGATGCACCGATTACCCCAGATAAGCCAGACACTCCTGAAAAGCCGGACACTCCGGGAACGCCGGATAATCCGCAGCAGCCAGATAAGCCTGATAATCCCGAAAAACCGGATAACCCAGGGACTAATCCTGCCGGTCCTGGTGGCAGCTCCGCTACCCCTGGGAATAAAGAGGGTAGTACTACTGGTAAAGATAAAACCGGTAATCAAAGTGCAGCTAATCAGGGTAAGAGGAAAGTGCGAGTTGAATCTGGGATTGCTTCTACTGGAAGCACTGCCGGACTGCTTGCTGCTTTATCGCTGAGCGCTGTCGGTATTGGGTTGGCGTTGCGCAGACGGGCACGCTAAACCCTAACCCTGAGTTAGGCTGTCTGCCTGGAAGTGAAAATCTTCCAGGCAGACAGCCTTTTGTTTTTACAGTTTTTGATTCCTGAAACCATACCGGGGCTGTGCACTACCTCATTTGTCTTTACTATCTGGCAGGCTGTATTCTGAACGAGCAGGTGTTGAATCAATGCTGATTGCAATAAGCTGCAAACCCCCACTTCCGTTTACTATCTTCTGGGACGTTATCAATGATGAAAACCTACTTTAGAGCGCTATCAGTATTAATGGCTTTGCCTCTCGCTCTAACCTTTAGCGTACTTCCGATAGTCAGCCCTCTTCCCGATGCTCAGGCGGCGCCCTCCCTATCCCAGCCGACCAAAAATCCGGTAACTTTCCCCGGAACTTTGCCGGGCACGGCAACAGCTAGCGTAAATGGGAAAGTGGCTAATATTGCAAACAATGCCATCTCGGTGGATTTCGATTTCACTTCCGGGGTTGCAATTAAAAAAGTAGAAAACAAGCTAACTAACTCGCAAGTCCCCTTCAGTTCTAAATCTGCGTTTAGTTTTACCTATCAAGGGAAAGAAATCAGTTTAGAAAGTTTCTCTGCTGCCTCACAACCACAGGTAGTCTCCCTTACCCCCAAGCAGAACACTGGTTCATTCGCTGACGCTTACCCAGGGAAAGCAATAGTTCAAGTATTCCAAGGCGGACAAAACATTCCAGATGAGCTTAAAAAACTGAAACTGGTGTATCGGGCAGAGCTCCTAGAAGACTCAAATTATGTTCGGCAAGTGCTGGAAATAGAAAATCCAGGTAACCAGCCCGTTGATATTACTAACGTAACTATGGTTGATGCACAGGTTACTGGACGAGTCGAAGGTAAAGATGACGGCTCCCCAATCCTGTTAGGACAAGATAAAAAAGAAACCGCCTGGGTGGGAGGTGAGAGTCCGCTAGCAAAGGTCAGTGTTTCCTCTGGAAAAGCTCTTGTGAAACTACCCCGCGTCCACGACCTCCTGCCGGGTAAACCTTGGGAAATAGCCACCACTATCGGGGTAGTACCCCAAGATCAGATGAGGCGAGCTTTCAGCTACTATATAGAGCGCGAACGCTGTCGCTCCCGGCGTACTTTCTTGCATTTCCAAAGTTGGTTTGATTTAAAACCGACCGGCTCTGCCCGTCTGATGATTAACCATCAGGAAATGCTGGCAGCAGAAAAAATGTTTTTTGATGAAATGAACAAGCGAGATGCTGCTGTCGATTCTTATTGGGTAGACGATGGTTGGGATTATTTGCGAGACCCCAAACAGAATGATGAAAGCAAACTAAATGTGTGGGATTTCGACCCCACCGAATTCTCAAATGGGTTTAGCGAAGACCTCAAGGTCATGGAAAGCCAGGGCGCAAAGCTATCAGTGTGGATGTCTCCTTTTGGAGGATACGGAACTTCAGCTCAACGTAGAGCGCAGCTAGGTAATAGTAAACTTCAAGATCAGAACAAGCGTCCTTGGGAAAAATCTAATAAAGTTATGCGCTTATCTGACCCAATCTATTTTAAGTACTTCCGTGACAAAGTGTTTTACATGATGGATAACGGGGTGCAGGGATTCAAATTTGATGGCATTGCCCAAGGAGATTTGTATATAACCGGAGCTAAAAATGAACTAATCGGCGATTATGAAAAACTGTTTGAACTCATGCAAGATATGCGGGGTAAAAACAAAGATGTGTGGATTAATGCCACCGTTGGAACCTGGGGATCACCCTACTGGTTCTGGTATGCAGATTCTATCTATCGTGATGGAAATGATGCCGGTCAAACCGGACAAGGAAATTCGCAAGAAAAATATGTAAACTATCGTGACCAGCAAGTATATCAGAATATGATTGTCGAGAATCCGCTGGTTCCGATAAATTCGGTTATGAATCATGGCGTGATTTTTTCTGACAGAACTGATGGGCAAGTACCAAATCAGCCACATGATTTTTCCAATAAATCGGTGAGAACCGCTTTCTCTAACGATTTGAAGAATTTCTTCTCTATGGGGATTGGGTTACAAGAGCTTTATCTTCGTAATACCCTTTTTAACGCTAAAAATATAGGAGCAGATAACGCTAAATTTGCATGGGACGAAATAGCCAAAAATGCGAAATGGGCTCGGCAAAATGTTGATTTACTTACCGATACGCACTGGATAGGCGGTTCTCCAGGAAAAGGGGAAGTATACGGGACAGCTGCCTGGCATAATCCAGGAACTAGCGCGGATGATGCCAGAGCAATGATTTCGGTTCGAAATCCGAGCAACCAGCCAAAGTACATAGCTATTAATGCTGTTTCCGATTTGCAGATACCTGGTGGTCAAGCTACTCGATTTAAGTTTACCGAGCGGGATGATAAAACGAACTCTTGGGTTATAGACAATAAACCCTATTACATTCAATTGAAACCATTTGAGGTGTTGTTATTTGAGGGTAGACCTACCAATGAAGAGCCTACTCAATCTGAAAAACCAAAGGTAGACCCCTGCTATCAGCAAATATCGCAAAGCGATTGGGAAATAACAGTCGATTCTGAACAAGCTACTGGAAACGAGAAAGACCTCGGTCGATACGCGATTGACAATAATCCTAATACGATTTGGCATACCGCTTGGGATCCTGCCATTGCGCAGTATCCTCACAGCGCAACAGTTGATATGGGGCGGTTAAATCAAGTTTGTCGTTTGACCTACTTGCCTCGCCAAAGCGGAGGTAATAACGGCGATATCAAGACGTATGATTTAGCTGTTTCAAAAGATGGAAATAACTGGCAAACTGTCGTAACCGACGGAACTTTCGCAAATGATAAAGAAGAAAAAGCTATAGAAATACCGAAAGACAAACAAGAGTTCCGATATTTCAAATTAACGGCTAAAAGTGCACAAAACGGGCAGGCATTCGCCGGAGCAGCTGAACTTAGAGCTTGGGGTACAGCTGGCAAGAGTGAGTGGTTAGACCAAGAAAACTGGAAATGTTCCGCCTCTGACTATGAAGCCACGGGCGAAAACAATGGTAACAGTGGTTGGCCAAAACATGCCTGCGACAATAATCTGGATACCCAGTGGCATTCTGCCTATAGTGGTGGAGTAAAACCTATGCCGCACTGGTTACAAATAGATTTAGGGAAAATAGCAGATGTTTCTGCATTGAAGTACACTCCCCGCCAAGATGCTTATCCCGCTAACGGGATAGTCAAAGAATACCGGGTCGAGTATTCTTTGGATTCCAATAAATGGAACCCAGCAGCGCAGGGCACTTTAACCGACGGAAAGCCGACAACTATCAATTTTGATGCCACTCATAGAGCTAAATACATAAGATTTACTGCTATTTCTGCTCAAAATGGCCAAGCATTTGCTGGAGCTGCCGAACTTGATGTTAAGGGAAGCTACGTCACTGCCACTCCTGAGGCTCCAACCTTCACCGACAAAGATGGCACCGATAACGACACCTATACTATTCCCAAAATTGAGGGTGTTAGATACCTGATTAACGGCAATGAAGTTGCGCCCGGAGTTCACAAAGTAACCAACGGAACTACTACCGTACAAATCACTGCAACAGCAGCCCCCGGTTGGGAATTGGCTCCAGGTGACTGGAGCTGGGAAGGCAAGTTTACAAATACTTCCACCGAACCTAGCCAGCCGAAGCCAGCTACGGTTACCAACTCGGTTTACACCAGTGCTGATACCACCTTGCAGTCATGGCAGAACGAAAAAGTAACTTCTATGGCGGCCAAACCCTATATTGGGGCTTTGCGTCCCGGCACTAATTACGGTGTTTTTGGGGAAAAGTTTGTTTCAAGTGACGTTAGAGACGGCACTGACGC
The DNA here is from genome assembly GCF_008661855.1 of Varibaculum sp. NCBI lineage: Bacteria > Bacillati > Actinomycetota > Actinomycetes > Actinomycetales > Actinomycetaceae > Varibaculum > Varibaculum sp. The sequence goes on along the minus strand of NZ_RPZY01000006.1, from coordinate 10,668 downwards.
GAAAATGGGGTTATTGTCCTTTGATTTAACTAAATACGAGGAAGCACCGCAAAAGGCGGTTTTGAAGCTAACCTACGTGGGCTTTAGAGGCTCACCGCGGGCAACCGATACAACTTCGGTTAGCGTCATGGCAGTTGATACCCAAAAATGCACGAATCAGGCCAGCAGTTGTCCCCCTAGCAGTGCTACCTGGGCAACTCGTCCTAGTTTTAGCAGTGATAACGCAAAGATTGCGACCTCTGGCGCTTTCGAGTTCGGTAACACCACCTATACGGGCGACGCCATAAAAATAGTGCCCGCTAACACTAAAGAAGTAACCGTAGATGTTACCGAAATTGTGGCTTCCCAGATTAAAGCCGGACATAAGAGCATTACCTTCGCCCTACAAGAGAATAAAGGTAACGAGATTCGCTTTGCTTCTTACGAGGGCGCGAACGGGGCTTTGCAGGGGGCTAACCAGGAAATGGCTCCCCAGCTGTTGATGACAGTTGAGCAACCGCCTTTCACTATTGAGGTAACCAAGAATCCTAAAATCCGTTACCAAGTTGGGCAGAGCTTTGATGCCAGCGGTATCGAAGTAACTAAAACTGAAACCGCTACCGGAACGAAAACCGTATTAGCTGCGGATAAATATGTTTTAGATTCCTCTGCGTTTGATGGCAAGAACGTCGGCAGTTACCCGATTAAAGTCACGCTTAAAGAAAACCCCAAGGTTGCAACTACTTTCCATGTTTACGTTGGCAAAGATAGCGTTGATACCCCCGGTGATAATCGAGGAAGTGACGTTCTTTGGTACGCCCAGCCCGCCTCGCAAACCGCGGATGGAAATATCCCTGACGGAACAGTTAAAGGAGATGACGACAAATGGCAGCGCCACACCCTACCTATTGGAAACGGTAAAGTTGGAGGCACTGTTTGGGGAGAAATCGCCAAAGAACGAATCACCTTTAACGAAGAAACCCTGTGGACGGGTGGCCCTGGTACCAGCGCGTCCTATAAAGGTGGCAATAACGACTCTAAAGGCAGAAATGGCGCCACTTTACGTGAGCTTAACCAGAAGCTAGAACAAGGTGCGCAAACTGTTAATCCCTCCAATCTGACCGGAGGTGAAAATGCTGACGAGCAAGGCTCCTACCAGAACTGGGGCAATATCTATATCGATTACGGTTTAGGTGCTCAACCGGCAGAAAACTATGAGCGTAGCCTGAATCTATCCGAGGGGAAAGCAAATGTTAGTTTCCGTTCCGGTCAAGTAGATTACAAACGGGAATTCTTGGTTTCCAACCCAGATAACGTTATGGTGGTTCGTTTGACTGCCAGTCAAGCCAAAGCCTTGAACCTTAAAGTCACTTTCCCAACTAACAGCGGGTTCACCAAGAAAGGTGAAACCACCACTGTCACCGGGGATACCTTGACAGTTAAGGGCGCTTTGGGCAACAACGGTTTGCTCTATAACGCGAAGATAAAGGCAGTTGTAGAGGGCGCTGAGGGAAGCGTTAGCTCTGATGACGGAAAAGCATTAAAGATTTCAGATGCTGGTGCCGTGACGTTGTATATCGCTGCGGGAACCAATTATCAAAACACTTACCCCAGCTATCGAAACGGGGAGGACGCGAAAGCGCTAGATACCCGCTTGGCTGCAAACGTGCAAAAAGCAGCTAATAAAGGATATGCGCAGGTCAAGAAGGATCATATCGCAGATCATCAAAGCATCTACAACCGGGTAAAACTTGATTTAGGACAAGACCCCACCTACGGAGACGGTGCGTTAGCTACCGACAAACTATTGCAAGCCTATAAAGCTGGAAGCGCCGATGAAAAGCAAAAACGGGCTTTAGAGGTGTTGGTCTATAACTATGGACGCTACCTAACTATCGGCTCCTCGCGCGAAAACAGTCAGCTGCCCTCGAACCTGCAAGGAATCTGGTCAAGCACCGCTGACGATAATGCTCACGGTAAAACTCCGTGGGGAGCAGATTTCCATATGAACGTGAATCTGCAAATGAACTATTGGCCGACCTATTCGGCGAATATGGCAGAGCTAGCAACCCCCATGATTAGCTATGCGAAATCTTTAGTGAAACCCGGCAGGGTGACAGCTAAAACCTATGCTGGTGCTTCCTCCAAACCGGATGCCCCCATCGGGCAGGGAGCAGGGTATATGGCGCATACCGAGAACACCGCCTACGGTTGGACCGCCCCCGGTAAGGACTTTTCTTGGGGCTGGAGCCCGGCTGCAATGCCTTGGCTGTTGCAAAACGTGTACGAGGCATACGAGTTTAGTGGCGATAAACAACTCTTAGAGGACACTATCTATCCGTTACTGAAAGAAGAAGCGCAGTTCTATGTGAACTATATGTTGCACAAAGGCAGCCAGAAAGCTGCTGACGGCAGCGAACGCTTAACTACCGGGGTGGCTTATTCACCCGAGCACGGTCCGCAGGGAACTGATGGCAATGCCTATGAGTCTACGCTGGTCTGGCAACTGTTAAATGATGCTATCGAAGCTGCCCAAGTCCTAGGTAAAGACCAAAACCTGGTTAAAGGTAGTGGGGAATGTAAAGCCGATAACTGGAATAAAGATGATGCTGGTAATTTTGTGTCTACGCAGTCCAACCGGTCATTTGAATGCGCTATCTCTTTGCTTAAACCGATAGAGGTAGGTGACAGTGGTCAAATAAAGGAATGGTTCTTTGAGGGACAATTAGGCAAAAAAGCAGATGGGACTAATATTCCCAGCTATCAGAAGAATCATCGTCATATGTCCCATTTATTAGGGTTATTCCCCGGTGACTTGATTACCGTTGATAACGCGAAATATATGGAAGCAGCCAAATACAGTATGCGTCAGCGCGGTGATGATGCAACCGGGTGGGGAGTAGGACAACGCATTAACTCCTGGGCACGAACCGGGGACGGAAATCATGCCTACCAATTGGTGGAAAAACAGCTTAAACAAGCTATGTACCCCAACCTGTTTGATGCCCATCCCCCATTCCAGATTGACGGAAACTTCGGTAACACCTCTGGTATTAATGAAATGCTTTTGCAGTCCAACTCCACCTATACGAAAGATGGAACGAAATACCACAATTACATGAATCTGTTACCGGCTCTACCCGATGCCTGGAGCGGGAAAGGCAGCGTGAGTGGTCTAGTAGCTCGTGGCAACTTTGAGGTTGCGATGCAATGGCAGTCCGGCAAAATCAATGTTTTGCAGATTAAATCGAATCAAGGAAAAGATGCGGTACTGCGATTTACTGATGCCGGAAAACAAAAAATCCTAGACCAAACCACCAATAAACTGGTTGATTTAACGGTTCTGGATAATGAACATATTCAGTTTAAAACCCAAGCTGGACATGTTTATGTCCTGTCTGACGCAAAAACCGTCACTCCCTTGGCTCCCAGTCTCCAAAGTGCTGACCAGGTGAAATGTGGGGAAAAGGCTCAGGTAGTATTACCGAAACTGCTAGAGGGCGTAGCCGAATATCAACAGGTAACTAACGGTAATAGTGTGCAGGTAAAAGCAGTTTTGCAGCCCGGATACCTGCTAGCTCCCGGAGCTGAGCAAACTTGGGAATTCACTATTCCCGCAATCGTTCCTTGTTCTCAGCCCACTCCAGGAGACAATCCTCCGGCTCCCAAGCCTACGGATAAACCGGAACCACCCCTCCCCACCGATAAACCGGATACTGGTAAACAGAGCCAAAAACCGGTTCCACCTAAAGGGAGCAGTCAAAAAGGTACCCAGGGTTCTCAAGACCTTTCCCGCAGCGGAGCCTCGCCAACTAGCCTACTGCTAGCGGTAATGTTCACCCTTACCGGGGCGGCTATTTATCTGCAACGACGTAAAACCTCTAAGCAGTAGATAAAGGGTGGTATTCCAGCGGAAGAATCCCAGATGAAATAAGTTTGGGCTACTGCCCATAAGTTCTTGGGCAATGTTTTGGGCCGGCAGGAAATCCTGCCGGCCCAAAATCTTTGGGAACTGAAAAATTAACCAAGAATTAACCTTGCGGTCAGAGCGGCGTTAACTTTTTGACTTACCTTGCAAGTGTCAATGAAAGATCAAAAAGAATCGAAGGAAAGATATGCGCAAGAGCATTAAATCTTTAGCTATTATCGCTGGTCTTGCCCTTTCAGCAACCAGCTTGGCCGCCTGCGGCTCTGATAACGCCACCGGAACGTCTGAAGCTTCAAATAAAACCCAGACCTTAAGTATTTCCGGAAAACTAGCAGGAGCTGGTGCGTCCTCCTGAATTTTGCGTTAGGCGCGCCGAAAGTAAAAAAGTGACTTTCCCCCGAAAACTGGGTTGAAGCCGTAAAATGTGGGTTTTTGAGGCTTTCACGGTAGAATAGGGTCAGTGAGCGCCAGATTTTCGGCGTGAATGCCCTGGGGTGAACAGCGCCCACTGGTCGGGAATAACCGGCTCGGGGCCAGCGAACTAGGTCAAGGAGATTCAGCAGGTGGCTGATCTGGGTGAGCAGCAAGTCCAGCACGAATACGGCGCGGACGACATCACAGTATTAGAGGGACTAGAGGCAGTACGCAAACGTCCCGGTATGTATATCGGTTCAACCGGGGAGCGCGGTCTGCACCACCTGGTATACGAGGTGGTAGACAACTCCGTTGATGAAGCCTTGGCCGGCTATTGCAACCATATCGAGGTCGCCCTCCAGGCAGACGGCGGGGTGCGGGTCAGCGACAACGGTCGCGGAATCCCGGTGGATATCCATCCCACCGAAAAACGCCCCACGGTCGAAGTAGTAATGACTATTCTGCACGCCGGTGGAAAATTTGGCTCCGGAGGCTACGCAGTCTCCGGTGGTCTACACGGGGTAGGCGTGTCGGTAGTAAACGCCCTTTCAACCCGGATGGATACCGTGGTGAAACGGCAAGGCTACGCCTGGCGACAATCCTTCGGCAATGGCGGGCATCCCCTCACCGAACTAGAACGCGGGGAAGAAACCGACCAAACCGGAACGCAGCAAACTTTCTATCCGGACCCGGAAATCTTTGAGACCACTACTTTCAGTTTCGAGATTTTGCGGCAACGCTTCCAGCAGATGGCCTTCCTGAACAAGGGGCTGCGCATCACCCTCACCGATGAGCGCCCCGAAGCAACCGATGCCGGCGATCTGGTTACTGGCGATGCGCAAGGAACCGCGGATGATCCAGTTCCCGGATTCCGGCGAGTATCATTCATGTACGAAAACGGTTTACGCGACTATGTAGAGTTCATTAACCACTCCAAAAAAGCTGAGGTAATCAACCCTGACATCATTGATTTTGAGGCAGTAAACGAAGATTCCTCCATCAGCCTAGAAATCTCGTTGCAATGGACCACCGCCTATTCCGAGTCCGTACACACCTACGCGAACACTATTAACACCACCGAGGGCGGAACCCACGAAGAAGGTTTCCGCTCCGCCCTCACCAGCTTGATGAATAAATATGCCCGCGATAAGGGCATTCTCAAAGATAAAGATCAAAACCTAACCGGTGACGATATCCGCGAAGGTTTAACCGCCGTAATCTCGGTGAAACTAACCGAGCCCCAGTTCGAGGGGCAAACCAAAACCAAACTGGGAAACACTGAGGCGCGAACCTTCGTCCAACAGCAGGTTTATTCCAAACTGGGTGACTGGCTAGACGCCCACCCCATGGACGCGAAAGCAATCCTGGTAAAAGCACAGCAGGCGGCGACCGCGCGGGTAGCAGCGCGCAAAGCCCGGGAAGCAACCCGGCGCAAATCCGCCCTCGAATCCGTCTCTATGCCCGGTAAACTGCGGGATTGCTCCTCCCGTGATGCCTCCGAATGCGAAATCTACATCGTAGAGGGCGACTCCGCAGGAGGCTCGGCCGTGCAAGGGCGTGACCCGGCTCACCAGGCAATCCTGCCGATTCGAGGAAAAATTCTAAACGTAGAAAAAGCGCGTCTAGACCGCGCCCTCTCCAGTCAAGAAATCCAGTCCCTAATCACCGCGTTCGGTACCGGAATCGGGGAAGATTTCGACATCTCCAAGCTGCGCTATAACGCGATAGTGATTATGGCGGACGCCGATGTGGACGGACAGCATATCGCCACTTTGCTGCTGACATTGCTGTTCCGCTATATGCGTCCTCTAATTGAAAAAGGGCACGTATTTATCGCTTGCCCCCCGCTTTACCGGCTAAAATGGTCGAACGCACCGCACCAATTCGTGTTCTCCGATCGCCAACGTGACCAATATCTAGAAAGCGGCAAAACCGATGGCAAGCGCCTCCCGAAAGAGGGCGGGGTGCAACGCTATAAAGGGCTCGGAGAAATGAATCCCCAAGAACTGTGGGAAACCACTATGAACCCCGAAGATAGGATGCTCAAACAGGTAACCTTATCCGAGGCCGCCAGTGCCGATGAGGTTTTCTCGATGCTAATGGGCGAGGACGTGGAATCACGGCGAGCTTTCATTCAACGTAACGCCACTGACGTGCGCTTCTTGGATATTTAAGGGACAGGCAAGAAAATGAGCGAAATAGACAATCAAGAAAACCAGCAAGCAGACTCCTCCGAAAAGGCGCAGCACACCGGCGCAGCATTCGGGGCAGGAGATACCCCCGTGGCAGAAAACCACGAAAACAATGCCTCCGGTCTCTTCCAAGCCAAAGGTCACATCAACCAGGTTGATTTAGAGACCGAAATGCAACGCTCCTACCTCGACTATGCAATGAGCGTAATCGTAGGGCGCGCCCTTCCCGAGGTACGTGACGGTCTAAAACCGGTACACCGGCGGATTCTCTACGCCATGTATGACGGTGGCTACCGTCCCAACTCTGGATTCTCTAAATGTATGCGCGTAGTCGGTGACGTGATGGGGCATTTCCACCCCCACGGTGATGCCGCGGTTTATGATGCGCTAGCTCGCCTAGTACAACCCTGGGCTATGCGTTACCCGATGGTTTCTGGGCAAGGAAACTTTGGTTCCCCAGGAAATCTAGGACCGGCAGCTCCGCGCTATACGGAATGTAAAATGGCGCCCCTAGCGATGGAAATGGTGCGGGACATCGATGAAGACACCGTCGATTTTACAGACAACTATGATGGGCGCACCCAAGAACCCACAGTTCTACCGGCACGCCTACCCTACCTGCTATTAAACGGCTCCGAGGGGATCGCAGTGGGGATGGCAACCCGGATTCCTCCCCACAATATGCGCGAAGTTGCCGACGGGGTACAGTGGGCGCTTGACCATCCGGATGCTTCCCGCGAAGAACTGCTAGAAGCCCTGATAGAACGGATTAAAGGACCTGATTTCCCCACGGGCGCCACCATTTTAGGGCGCAAAGGGATTGAACAGGCATACCGCACCGGTCGCGGCTCCATCGTGCAGCGGGCAATCGTAAACGTAGAAGAAATCAACTCCCGGGTTTGCCTGGTGGTTACTGAACTTCCCTACCAGGTAAATCCAGATAATCTGGCGGCAAAAATCGCCGGACTGGTAAAGGACGGACAAATAGAGGGCATCGCGGATATCCGTGACGAATCCTCCGATCGCTCCGGGCAGCGCCTGGTGATTGTGCTCAAACGGGACGCAGTTCCTAAAGTGGTTCTAAATAACCTCTATAAACGCACCCAGTTGCAGGATTCCTTCCCTGCCAATATGTTGGCGCTGGTAGATGGGGTTCCGCGTACTTTATCTATTGATGGATTTATTTCCAATTGGGTTAAACACCAGTTAGAAGTAATCGTGCGACGCACTAACTTCCGCCTGAAGAGGGCGCAGGAGCGGCTACATATTTTACAGGGCTACCTGATGGCTCTAGATGCTCTAGATGCGGTGATTGCTACTATCCGCCAATCACCAACAGCTGATGAGGCACGCAGCGCCCTGATGGAGCTGCTGGGGGTAGATGAAGTCCAAGCGGATGCAATCTTGGCTTTGCAACTGCGCCGCCTGGCCGCCCTCGAGCGTCAAAAAATCCTAGATGAACACACCGAACTAGAGGAGCGGGTCAAAGATTTAGAAGACATCTTGGCTCGCCCGGAGCGCCAGCGGGGAATTATTTCCAGCGAATTGGGCGAGATTGTCGATAAATACGGCGACGAGCGGCGCACCAAGATTGTGCCGTTCGCTGGGGAAATGTCGATTGAGGATTTAATCGAAGAACAGGACGTGGTGGTCACTATTACCCATTCCGGGTATGTGAAACGTACCCGCCTTGACCAGTATCGTAGCCAAAAACGTGGCGGTAAAGGGATTAAAGGGGCGCAGCTACGTGAAGATGACGTGGTAGATCACTTCTTTACTACTACCACGCATCACTGGCTAGCATTCTTTACTAATAAGGGTCGGGTTTACCGGGCGAAAGCCTATGAACTACCCGAGGGAGGACGTGACTCCAAGGGGCAGCACGTAGCTAACCTTTTAGCGTTCCAACCAGAGGAAAAAATCGCGCAGGTACTAGCGTTCAGCTCCTATGATGAGGCCGAGTATTTGGCTTTGGCCACCCGCTCAGGGCTAGTGAAAAAGACTCGCTTTACCGAATACGATTCCAACCGTACCGGCGGGCTAATCGCGATCAACCTGCGGGAAATGGAAGATGGTGCCCCTGACGAGGTAGTTTCTGCCGAACTGGTTAATGGTGACGATGAACTGCTGCTGGTTTCGCATAGGGGACAATCGCTGCGGTTCTTAGCTAGTGATGAGGCTTTGCGTCCTACTGGTCGCGCCACCTCCGGGGTGCGAGGTATGAAGTTCCGTGAGGGCGACCATCTGTTAGCAATGACCGTTACTCGCCCCGACAGTGACCTTTTGGTGGTAACCGAGGGTGGATACGCGAAACGGACCTCGGTAGATGAGTACCGTGTCCAGGGTCGTGGCGGTTTGGGAATAAAAGTTGCGAACCTGGTGGCTGAGCGGGGTGACCTGGTGGGAGCCTTGATTGTTAATGACGATGATGAAGTCATGGTGATTATGCAGTCCGGCAAGGTTCAGCGTTCTCGGGTGGATGAGGTTCCGCGTACCGGTCGCAACACCCAGGGGGTAATTTTCACTCGTCCCGCGAAAGGGGATGCGGTCTTGGCTGTGGCGTTAAATAATGAGAAGACAGACGATAGTGAATCTGATGAGGCGCAGTCTGAGGAACTGAATCAGGCAGTGTCCGCACTGGAAACCGAAACCAGCGAGCTTTAGCGAGAGGCTAATCAATGACAACAGATAATAAAGATCAAGATAAGACTCGCCTAGAGCAGAGCGAGGGAAATCTCTACCCGGACGTGGAATCATCGCAGGTTGATTCGGATTCTACTGATGGGAAAACCGATGATAGCAAACCCCTAACCGACCAGGCGGAGTTAGCTGAGCTAGATAACGGTGAGGGCGAACGCTCCGAAATAGGTGCGACTATCGGGGAATCTTCGGAGCTAGAGGAAGAAGAATCCTTGAAACCGGCGGTTAAGAAACCCAATAAACCTGGAAAAGATACAGGGGTACGGTCCTCGATTCCGCAGGCTAATAAGGGCGTGTCGAGTGCTGATACTGCCACCACTGTCCAGGGGGGAGAGCCGATCCAGGATGAGGCGTCCTCGTCTAAAGTTGGAGAATATCAACCACGTCAAATCTCACTGGTAGTTTCCCGCATTGACCCGTGGACGGTGATGAAAGTTTCGTTTTTGCTGTCAGTAGCTTTGGGGATTGCCATGGTGTTGGCGGGTCTGCTGGTGTGGCTGCTGCTGAATTCGATGAATGTGTTTAGCTCGGTGGAGAACTTTATTAACGATATTGATCCCACCGGTTCGATTGCCTCCATGATTGATTATCTGCGTCTGCCGCGGGTTATGGCAATGAGCACCATTATCGCAGTGTCCAACGTAATTTTGGTTACCGCGTTCTGTACCGTGGGGGCTTTGATTTATAACTTGGCGACTTCGCTGGTTGGCGGAGTTAAATTGTCGCTGACGGACGAGTAGTTTTACTGGCATTCCTAACGTTTTTCGGGGTGGATGACACTCTCGGAAAGGGCGTGACAAAACGCACCTATGCCGGGTTTGAAAGCCGGGTTAGGAATGTTGTAATCTGCAATGGTGTTCACGGATGGACATCATGGGCCTATAGCTCAGTTGGTTAGAGCGCAGTCCTGATAAGACTGAGGTCGCTGGTTCGAGCCCAGCTAGGCCCACTGCGAAAGGTATTTGTTTCGGCAATCAACCAGGTAGGTAGATTTTGAGAAGAATCGTGAAACTGCTGTTCATAGTGGTGGTTTTAGCCTGGGGGATTAATGCAGCAAATGACTTACGCACCGATGCTGGAGTTTGGAAATACCTGTAAGCGGGATTTCCAGCTTCCCTTAAGGGGCTATGGCGCAGCTGGTAGCGCATCTGCTTTGCAAGCAGAGGGTCGCGGGTTCGAGCCCCGCTAGCTCCACCACTTAGACGCTCATTTTGATACCAAGCCTGGCGAGGTCGGGCGAAGTATCAGGATGGGCGTTTTTGCTTGTCGGCGCGGGTTCCAGGCGGTTGGTAGGGGTTAATACCTAAAATGTGTGTATTTTTCGGGCGTGTCGGGGTGGGTTAGTGTCCTGTCCAGCCTTTGCGGATGTGTAGGGATCCGTCTTGGTAGTTGGGGTTGTAGTCGCGGGCGTTGGCGTATTGGGGCGGGTTGGTCGGGGGTGGCATTGGTTGAGCC